>JACZJK010000008.1 GCA_014860575.1 Bacteroidales bacterium | reverse complement strand
ATAAAAGTAATTGCATTTGATGATTCAATTGTCCGATTTATTGTGTTTGAAGTCATAGCTAATTAATATTTTAATTGCTTTCTAACTGGTACACTGTTAAATATTATGTCAATCGTTTCTCTTTTTACACTTGGCGGTAACGGTTGAGGCTAAGCGCTGGCGGGCTCTTTGAATACTTATCTATCAGGCCAGCACAATTGTCAATAAATTTACAATCTTTCTCCTTACAACCATGCGCCCGTTAGCGTTTAGCATTTGTTAGCAAACGTTAATTAATTCATTGATACATTAATTCTAATAGTCCTGCCGTACCAAAAGTAAAAATGAGTGAGATCGCAAAAAAGATTAATATTTGTCTTCCATTATGGATTTTGCTTATTTCTCCATTTTCAGAACTGTTAACAATTACATCTTTGATCTTTCTGTAGTTCCAGTATTCATATTGCATGATCATAAATGTTCTCATGTCTGAGGACTGAAAATGCAATGATTCATAGTTTATAAATCGGCCTGAATTATTGTATGTACAATGTAATTTGAGTTCTGAAAATTTGAATTCATATTTTTTAAATCTGAAAGGAAAAGAAATAGAAATGTTCTCTGATGAAAGTGTAATAATTTTAAAAAAGTATATTCCTAAAATTAAAGTCCAAACTGCTAGAGTCGAAAAGAGCCCCAAAATAATGAAGAGACCTCTAGGTAAAGGCTTGTCAATAATTATTGAGTTAAAAAAAATATATGCAAAAAAGGAACAGCAAAATATCATTATTAAACCTGATAGTGTTGGCCAAATATGAGGTTTAGACTGGATCTTCATTTTTTTTTAATGTTTGCTAACGTTTTGCAGCTACCCAAAGGGCGGGACTTTTACCACAAAACTTGATTAGAAAAACTAAACTTCCATTAACCACAAAACTGTCTGCGGAGCTCGAAACCCCGCCTTTGGGGTAGGTGCTGTTATAGCCAGTTTTTCTTTCTGTCAGCATGGTTTTCGTCCAAAATTTATTCCACCACGTTCGTCCAAAGTTAAAACTTGTCCTTTCACGTGTTTGGGTTGTTGTCTTACAATTTGTTCAAGTCCGTATGACTTCAAAGCTATTTGTCCCTGCTGCAATTCTATTGTCCACTCGTAAACAAACTTATTTTTTTCTTGCTCTGTTTTACTTTTTAAATAAAGGTCGGCAATTTCCATAAGGTCAAGACAACCACCGTCTGTTTTGAAGTCAATATGCAAGTCAAAACACTCTTTAAAAATTAGTGTGCAAGGAGCAACCCAAAATGTAAATGTCTGTGCTGGTGGAATTGGATGAACCCATTTAAAAATGTAATCTAAGTCAAGCAAGCAGTCTGCTGTCCAATTGTCTTCGCTTTTTTCAATTGTCAGCCCATAAATGTTTGCGTCATGCCAACCCATTTCTTCAAAGTCGTCATGTGTCCAGATACTTTTGTCAAGTTTATAAATTTCTGTTTGTTCTGTCATTTTCGGTCGTCCTAAAATTGGCTATAACGGTTGACAATATGAAACGGTTGGGTTTGCGGGCTTCGTTCCTGTCCACCGACACAAAAGCTGATGCGGGTACCAAACCCTCACAAACCACTGAACCCCAACTGTTTTATATTGTATGTTGTGCGCTGCCATTCGTTTTTATCAGTCAATAATATCATATAAATGTTACACTCTTTTTATTTTCTTCTGCAATCAAGTCATAATTTTCAGTCCCTACGAAAAACTTAGGATAGAATATATTTTCTATAGGTTTTTTTAAATCATCGAGGTAATATTGTCCAGAAACCTCAAAATCAATAATCGCAAGCTTAAATTTATAAATTTTGAATAATTGCTTTATTAAAGAATCAAAGAACCTTTCTATTTGAGGGGGACATTTAGGTTTCTCTGTCCAAGTCTTATATTCCTCTCCAAAGACATACTCAATCGCTGCTGTATAAAAACTAATATCAAACCAATTAAATCCAGCCTCAATTGGTTCTTCTTCTCTAATATTAAATGTTTTGAAAGGAATCAATGAATTATCAAGAGTTATCAATCCTTGATGTTCAAAATTATTAATGTCAATCTCAGTTTTATTGAAATCCTTATCAAATGGGCCTTTAACATTATCAAGGGTCCAGATGTAATTGATATATAATTCAATTGGTTTATTATCAATACTTGGACAAACTTGAATACAGAGTTCATAAAATCCACCCGTTCTCAAGTCATCTCGTTGAAATATTTCTTTTTCTTTATTCATTTGTTATATCGTATCAGTCTGCCCTGGTTGCGCACAACGGTTTGCATATGGCTTGTGGCGGTTTCGAAGCACTTTCTTGTCCACCGAAACCAAAGTTGGCTACGGAGCGAAAGCCTTGCTGGCAGCCGTTTACCCGCCATAAGCTATATGCGTTGTTGTGCAACGTATTTTTAATTTTCATATTCTTCAAACGGGTCAAAACTGATATACCTTGGAAAGTCTACGTCTTGAATTGTGTCAACTTCTCTTAAAATCTGCTCACCATTTTCATATTTGCCCAATACCCTTTCTGTTCCGTGCACATCAATTGTATACATTAATACAAGACTGTCAGATTCTAGTCTCAAAAAACTTTGTGTTGTCCCACCGTGAAAAGCCCAAGCGTCAAGACAATTTAGTTTTGAGTTGAAGATCAAATTTGGGTATTGCTCGGAGTTTTTGATATGAAGGAATCGGTTTTCATTTGGGTCGAAAATGAATAATGTCCGAACTTCATTAGCACCACGAGCAGCCATATTTGAAACAAAACTATAGTCCAAAAATCCGTCTCCATTATAGTCGTATTTCTTAGGGTCACAGCCAATTACTGGGTCTTTGTCAATGTCGTATGAATCAATTAAAGTTCCACCGTTTCCTACATCCTTTGTGAACGTAACTCGGACAATGTGACCATCATGTTTTTGCGACTCAAATCTTGAAAGGTCAACCAAATAGGTTTCTCCATTTTTAAGTCTAATTGTATCTGAATAACTTTCCAATGTCTCAGTTGATTGACAAAGACAATTTAAGGTCATGAAAATAGTCAATATGAATATTAGTGATTTCGTCATTTTATATGTTGCACAACGGCCGACGCTATGGCAAGTGCGGGAATAAATTGTTGCTCAGCTGTCTGCCAGCACAAATGTATGTAAAGATTCCAAATGTTTCAACGAACACGCAAACCCGCATTTGCTATAGCGTTTGTTGGGAGCAGTTGTTCTATATTATCAGAAGTATTAATTGTCTCATTTCAAGGTTTTCTGGTTAATTAAAATGTAGCCACAACAACAAATTACTATTAATCCAATCAGCTTGAATAATGCGGACAATGAGATAAGTTCAGGAACTCCAAATTTAATAATAGACAATGTCATCCCGATTATTGGAATTATAAGTCCTAAATAAACTGAGTACCTTTTCTTATTAAATATTAAAAGGCCAGTTATTATATATATTACTCCAAATACAAGGATACCAATCCTTCCAGGACTAATGGATTTATTAATGTATTCTACAATGTGCAAAACTCCATTAAGCAATAAAAGTATTCCAGCTGGATAAACCGGTTCAAAGTGTGCCACTGATTCCGGAGTAATTGTGCCACCTGTACCGGAGCAAGATGTGCCACGGATTCCGGAGCAAAGTGTGCCACTCAAACCGGAGTAAAGTGTGCCACCTAAACCGGGCTGATTGTG
>JACZJK010000007.1 GCA_014860575.1 Bacteroidales bacterium | reverse complement strand
GTCCCATATCCCGGTGAGTCAACTTAAACCATGCGCGGGCAAAAGCATCTGAAAACTCAAGAGGATGTTCATAGAAACGTCTTGAAATTTTCTCATAAACGGGATCGAAACGCAAGGAAAGGTCTGTTGTACGCATCGTTGGCGCATGCTTTTTAGATGGGTCGTGGGCATCAGGCATGACCTTATCGGCATTTTTTGCTACCCACTGATGAGCACCCGCCGGGCTTTTTGTCAGTTCCCATTCGTATTTAAACAGGTTTTCAAAGAAGTAATAACTCCACTTGGCGGGAGTCTGTGTCCATGTAACTTCCAATCCGCTGGAGATTGTGTCGCCTCCTTTGCCTGAGCCAAACTTGCTTTTCCAACCCAGGCCTTGCTCCTCAATTCCGGCAGCTTCAGGTTCAGGGCCAACATTGGCTACATCTCCGGCTCCATGTGTCTTGCCAAAAGTATGCCCACCGGCACTAAGTGCTACGGTTTCTTCATCATTCATTGCCATACGGGCAAAGGTTTCACGAATATCTTTTGCTGCTGCAATCGGATCAGGATTCCCCTCGGGCCCTTCCGGGTTTACATAGATCAGCCCCATTTGCACAGCGGCCAGAGGATTGTCGAGGTCACGTTCACCGGAATATCGCTTATCACCTCCCAACCAGGTTGTTTCTTCACCCCAATTTACATCTTCTTCAGGCTCCCAAACATCCTCACGCCCACCGGCAAATCCAAAGGTTTTGAATCCCATTGATTCCAGCGCCACATTGCCTGCAAGGATCATAAGATCTGCCCAAGATATTTTGCAGCCATATTTCTGTTTAATGGGCCAGAGTAACCTGCGTGCTTTGTCGAGATTAACATTGTCAGGCGAACTGTTAAGTGGAGCAAAGCGCTGCTGCCCTGCACCTGCACCACCTCGTCCATCACCTACACGGTATGTTCCAGCACTATGCCATGCCATGCGGATAAAGAAAGGCCCGTAGTGTCCGAAATCTGCCGGCCACCAATCCTGTGAGTCAGTCATCAAAGCATGAAGGTCTTTTTTAACTGCTGCGAGATCAAGGCTTTTAAACTCGTCTGCATAGTTAAAATCATTTCCCATAGGATCTGACAAGGAAGAATGCTGGCGCAGGATGTTAAGTCTCAATTGATTTGGCCACCAATCTCTGTTTTTTGTACCACTGCTGCCAACAGCATGTTTGTGGGTTGCCCCGGTAACAGGGCATTTTCCATTGTTTGAATTGTTTTCCATTTGTTAGGTTTTTTGTTGATAGATGAATAATGTGTTCTGGCTATTTCATTTAATTATGATCCGATCCAATCGCCTTGATTCTCATGTGTAATGCCGCACAGCTACTCAAGATGCTCCACTCATCAATGGTTTTCGTTTGTAAATTCACCGATTATCTGCAACTTAACATCTTTAATAACAAAATTAGGTATCTGCTTATTTTCCAGGTAATTCATAATCAGATCCGAAAGTTCATCATTATAAAAATCTTCGATGCGCTCAGAATGTTCACAATACAGGTGATGGTGGTGAACCTTTATAGCGTCGTAACGCATTATATCACCCGCAGTTTTTACTTTTGAAATAATTCCATGACTGACAAAAGTTTCAAGAATCTTATAGATGGTGCCAGTGGCGATGTCGGGATTATGATTCCGGACAATTTCGCTGACCTGATCAGCAGAAGGATGGTTATGCAGGCTCCGCAATGCCTGTAAAACAGCAAGCCTTTGCGGTGTAACCTTGAGTCCTTTCGACTTTAACAACTCTCTTTCCTGATCGTTATGCGACATCCTTAACCTTAATAGTGAATTATTCCTATTTAAGAATCAACAAATATAAGAAAGAAAAGTTAGATGGTAAGTATGAAAAGCTAAAGTTTTTTTAATAAACAAAATTATATCTGCTTTCAATAGCGCGACTAAAACCTTTTTGCCCGTTGAACATTCAGAACATCGTTTAATCCTTGTGTATCCCCTACGGGGAATTAGAATTGATTCGGGATAATTTTGCTGCAATACTTTAACCGCTACACGGTATAATAGCAGCGTATCCTCTACAGCTATACTATATCCCTGCCTGCCGATTTACACGTCGGATGTGGAAAGGCATAGACTACGGCGAACCCGCTTTGCAGCGAGAAGAATTACGCGTAGCGGCTGCCTGAATTCACAAGCAGGCGTGGATAAAGCATTGTAGAATAATGGTTTGATTTTTTCAATAATTCCACGTAGTGAATTCAGAAAGGCTTATATGCTTGCTAAACCCTTTCGATCACCATTGAAATCCCCTGCCCCACTCCAATACACATGGTGCAAAGAGCTCTGTTAAGGTTGGCTTGTTGTAGCTGGTGGAAGGCTGTGGTTACAATGCGTGCCCCGCTCATACCAAGCGGATGGCCAATAGCGATGGCGCCGCCCCAGCGATTGATCCTTGGGTCATCATCTGCAAGTCCCAATGCACGGGTGCAACCGAGCGACTGAGCCGCAAAAGCTTCATTCAGTTCGATGATGTCCATCTGATCCAGCGACAAATTGAGGCGCTTCAGGAGTTTTTGCGTTGCCGGAACCGGGCCCATTCCCATAAGGCGGGGCAGAACACCTGCAACCGACATTCCGAGGATTCTGGCTTTTGGGCTAAGGTTATATTTTTTTACTGCAGCCTCGGAAGCAATAATGAGGACTGCCGCACCGTCATTTACCCCAGAAGCATTGCCTGCAGTGATGCTTCCATCACTTCTGGTAATAGGTTTTAGTTTCGAAAGCTTTTCGATTGAGGTTAGACGTGGGTGTTCATCCGTATTAACAATGATGGGATCACCTTTGCGCTGTGGGATCGCTACCGGAAAAATCTCCTGAGCAAACAAATTGTTGGTTTGAGCATAGTGTACCTTTTCCTGGCTCCACTGGGCAAACTTGTCCTGATCTTCACGGCTGATATTGAAATCTGTAGCAATATTTTCGGCGGTGTCAATCATGGCCTCGGTGCCATATTCTTTATCAAGCGCCTTATTGATAAAGCGCCAGCCGATGGTTGTATCGTAAAGCTTAACATTGCGCGAAAAGGCTTCGGAGGATTTATCCATAACAAATGGTGCCCGCGACATGCTTTCCACACCTCCGGCAATGATCAGGTCAGATTCTCCGGCTTTGATGGCGCGGGCTGAAGTACCAATGGCATCCATACCCGAACCGCATAACCTGTTGATGGTGACTCCGGGAATTGTTTCGGACATGCCAGCCAACAGCAGCGCCATTCGTGCCACATTGCGGTTATCTTCACCGGCCTGGTTCGCACAACCCAACATTACATCGTCAGCTTCGAGCCAGTTGATGCCGGGATTTCTTTCCATCAGCGCTTTGATGGTGATGGCTGCCAGATCATCGGGTCTTACTGAGGAAAGGCTACCACCGTAGCGGCCAACAGGAGTGCGGATTGCATCGCAAATGAATACTTCGGTCATTTCACTATTTGATTTTGGTTATTATTATGCAGCGAGTTGGTAATAAACTGTCCAAAAATTTGTATGGTTATTGTATTTTGTCATTATGATCCGCCGCCGCGCAGAAGAATCTAATTCACAGCCAAATAGAGATCCTTCACCTCGTTCAGGATGACAAGATTTGACCTTTTGAGCCAATCAATTTTGCCCTACTTTACCAGCGCATCAAGCTTCGGCTTAATAAACCTGAACACATTCAGCATTCCCTCACTCAACTTGTCTACTTCCTTTTGAGTCATAACTGTAGAGAACATACAGGCAAAAGTATTGATCATCATGATTTGTTCTTTATGATACATAAAATCAAGCATTTCATTGATCAAAGCCGATACCTCTTTGGGTTGGTAAGCTTCACGAAAGGTTTTTGGTGGTGTTTCCGTTAAATGTATACGAAACATGGAACCTGCCCCTGTGAGGGATACAGGCACATCAGCCAACTTAACGGCCTCCTCAATCTGCCGGATAGCAATCTGGGTCAAGGCATTAAGCTTTAGCACGGCATCACGATCGAAGAGTTCCATTGCCACCCGGCCTGCCGTAACAGTAACAGGGTTTGCCGAGAAAGTTCCTGAAAAAGGAAATAGCAACTTGCTTTCGCGGGGATCAAGCACCTTCATAATATCAGCGCGTCCACCAAAAGCGCCAACCGGAAAACCTCCACCAATAATTTTTCCCATGGCCGTCATATCTGGCTTCACAGAATAGCGTTCCTGTGCACCACCATAATTAACCCGGAAGGTTACTACTTCGTCAAAGATAAGAAGTGCATTGTTTTCGCGGGTCCAATTATAAATGGCTTCAATAAACTGTTCCGTACCTGGTAAAAGTCCAACACGGTGCGGAACAGGATCAATAATCACAGCTGCTATCTTATCGGCCTGGCGGTTTAGAATGGAAATAGTTCGTTCAATATCATTGTAAGGAAAGATGATCATATCATCCAGTACGCCTTGCGGAGTGCCATGTGCCAGCGGAACGCTGTTGGGTTGGTCAATATCGCCCCAGTTTGTTGGATTAGGCGCCTGGCTGATTTCTGCAAAATCATAGGTTCCATGGTATGCGCCTTCGGCTTTTGCAATTTTGGACCGGCCTGTAAAAGCCCTGGCAGCTTTCATCATGGCCATTACGGCTTCGGTTCCGGAGTTTGTAAACCGAACCTGTTCAAGACTTTCAACCCTGTGGCAAAGCAATTGTGCGAGCGCAACCTCTGCTTCAGTCGCCATGGTGTAGGCTGTACCTTTCTGAACCTGTTCAATCACAGCACTTACAATGGCGGGATGGGCATGACCATGGATCAGCGAAGCCATGTTATTGGCAAAGTCAAGACGCTGGATGCCATCAATATCGGTTACATAACAGCCACTGGCGTGGGCAGCATAAAAAGGATGGGGTTTATGAAAAACCGTGTTTCGGCTTACGCCTCCGGGAATAACTTCACAGGCTTGTTTATAAATTTCTTCAGCGCTGCGTTTTTCTGTGTCAGGAAGAGCCATTTGAGAGTTCATGAAGTTGTATTGAAAATTGATGATGTAAGTCAATTAGTTAATTGGTCAATTGGTTAAATGGTGGAGTATTGAAGTAATGGAGTAATGGAGTATTGATGTAATGGGGTTGTGAATGGTTAATTGGTATAATTAATAATTAGTCAAGTGGACTCCTCTTCTACTCTTCACACCTTCTCCTTGTCTTTAATCTAGTACTGAGTCAAACGTGCCTCTGTCCGATCCTGCAGGTAATCAAGGCTCACACCGGGAGCAAGTTCTCTAACAAAAAGCCCATTTGGTTTCACATCAATGATAGCCAGGTTAGAGTAAATGCGGTTAACAACAGCTTTACCGGTAAGCGGGTAAGTACACTTTTTTACAATTTTGGCTTCACCGGTTTTTGTATTGTGTTGCGTGATCACAAAAATATTTTTAACGCCCGCTACGAGATCCATTGCTCCGCCAACTGCCGGTATGGCTTTTGGTTCGCCGGTTGACCAGTTGGCAAGGTCACCTTCTTCCGAAACCTGCAGGGCACCCAAAACGCAATAATCAATATGTCCGCCGCGGATCATTGTAAAACTATCGGCATGATGGAAGAAACTGGCGCCGGGAATGGCAGTAACACACTTTTTCCCTGCATTGATGAGCTCAGGATCTATATTGCGGGGTTCAGGAATCGGGCCCATGCCCAACAAGCCATTTTCGGTATGGTAAATAACTTCGCGGCCATCGGGAACGTAACCAGCAACCAATTCTGGAATTCCGATTCCCAGGTTCACATAAGCGCCATCTGGAATATCGAAGGCAACTTTCTGCGCCACTTCATTCATTTCCCAGCCAATCTTTATATTTTCTACCATGGGTACCTCCGTTCTTCGGCTACAAGCGTTGATTCATCGGCGGGGCTCGTAATATGCACAACCCGTTGAACAAATATTCCGGGTGTGATCACAATTTCGGGATCAATGGCACCCAGATCTGCAATCTGTTTTGCCTGTACGATGGTGGTGTTTGCAGCGGTGCACATAATGGGACCGAAGTTACGGGCGGTTTTATTGTAGAGAAGGTTGCCGTATCTGTCGGCGGTTTTGCATTTCACCAGCGAAAAATCGGCCCTGATGCCATATTCCATCACATAGGTATGTCCGTTAAAAACTCGGGTTTCCTTGCCCTCAGCAAGCGGCGTGTTTACAGATGCAGGAGTAAAAAAGGCAGGAATGCCCGCGCCACCGGCCCTGATGCGTTCGGCCAGGGTTCCCTGTGGAACCAGCTCAAGTTCAATTTCGCCGTTTTGATATAATTCAGGAAAAACTTTTGAGTTCGCAGTTCTCGGGAAAGAGCAGATCATCTTTTTCACCTGGCGGTTCGCAATAAGGGCTGCAAGGCCAACATGGCCACTGCCCGTATTGTTGCTGACAACGGTAAGGTTTTTTGCACCTTGATCAATCAGTGCGTGAATGAGTTCAATGGGGCTTCCGGCCTCGCCAAACCCGCTGATCATCACTATTGCTCCGTCAAAAATATCAGCAACAGCTTCATTAACGGTTCCAACAATTTTATTAATCATGCCTGTTGATAGTTTCCGAACCTATTTTCTTCTGCCTGTCTGTATGGTATGATGCAGTTGATGTTCGATCTCAACAAGCTCATCTTCATAAAAGTGTTTATCAGAACCGTATGGTTTGAGATTGGCAATAGTGTTCTCTTTTTCATCGTAATGGGCGAGATACACCTGATCCATCCATTCCATATTGCGTGATTCATTGAACTTGAGTGCAAAGAGCTTCTCACCATTAAGTTCAACGGTTCCCAGCATAGAAATCTTACCTGCTGAAGAAGTCATTGTAATGTACCTTGAAGGGCGATTGATTGATGGCAGCGAGCGGTAAACCTTGCTGAAGACTTCATTAATCTTTGCCAGTGGCTGTGTGAAATAGTGATGTTCACCAGTTGGTCTCGCACAGTACATTGAATGGAACCCAACACCAAGCATGGCAAACAGATTGCCGAGGTCAATCCAGTTCTGGGCAGAGCGGTCAACATCCACTTCACCGTTTTCATCCTGGAAAAGGCTGATATGGTTCATTACCGGGCTTTGGCTTTTTACCGTTGCCCCGTGAGCTTTCAACCTACGAATAGCTGCAACCGTACTGGGGTTCATCAGCTCACGTGGTGTTGAGAAATGCGACATAAAAACAAGTTGGATGCCATGATCATACAACTTCCGGAAAAGCTTCAGCATGCCATTGTATGCCGGTGTTAGCAGATGTTCGGGGTGGAAAGTTAAAACGCGGGTTCCCAGGCGTATGGTTCTGATGTGGCTGAGTCCGGGGTCTTCAATAATGGGAGTAATGTATTCGGCAAAACGTTCTTCCCTGAGGTAACCTGCATCACCGCCGGTAATGAGAACATCGGTAACTTCCTTGTGGCGCTTCAGATATTCGTGAATCTGATGCACATCTTTTTGTATAAACATATCCTCGTCGCCACGCACCTGGGCATGGCGGAAACAATAATTACAGAATGCAAAACAGTTCTGGGTTTGAGCATCAAAAATGAGCTTGCATTGGGGATATTTGTGCTGGCTGCCTTCAACCACCTCCAGTTCACCATCCTCGTTGATGAATGTAGGTTTGTTAAGCTGCTGCTTGCCATCGTGCGGATTTGTTTCCTTCATATAATCCTTAACAATCCTTTCCTTTTCCTCTGTTGAAGTGGCGTTCATGTATGCTTTTGTGACATCGGCCCGCATCATGCCTGGTTGTGGGAAAACCAGTTGAAAAACAGAATCTTTAGTAAAATTTGCCCAGTTGATGGTGTTAAGAACGTGTTTGGTGGCCATGAAACGATACACGTTGATAAACAGTTCCCTTTCTTCGAGGTGGCCAATTTCGATGCCGTGATCGCTGAGAATTTTTACAATTTCTCTGAACCCTTCAATGCCGGAGTAATGTTTCTTGTCAATGAATAAAAATTCTGCTTGCTCCCTGAGCCCGGAGTGTTGTGGAAAAGCATAGTGCAGGCGGCTGAGAATACCGGCCGGTAATAAACCTTCTTCCCTGATGATCGCCCTGGTTTCTTCTGAATAATGAAAACGATGCATGATCTCTTCGATTTCGGCTTCGGTAAAAAGCACTTTGTTTTCCGTTGCTGTTAAGATGTCGTTCATTGAATTATATTTTATTGTTTTACAATTTTGATCACTGAAAACTGCCATCTGGTTTCGGGTACACGGCTATTAAAGCTAAAAATGCCTGCCTGTTGTACAAAATGATGGTGTATAAGTTGCGGATTTTATTGCCGGACTGATCAGTTTCCTGTAATTAAAGTTAATGATGATTTCCGTTTGCAAAAGTATAGATAAAAGCCCAAACGGTTAATGCTTTAGGCTTCCCGGTTTGTTATTTTCTTTTACACCTGGCGGACATTTCTGAATCTGGGTGATTTTTGGCCGGGGTGATATGTTTTGATATATCTTTGCGGCCAAAGAAAAACGGTTTATACTATAATGAATATTATCATAGCAGGCGATGGTGAGGTAGGCTTTCACCTGGCAAAACTATTGTCAGGTGAACATCACAACATTACCATTGTTGACCCGCACGAGGAATTGCTCAAGATGATTGAAAGCCATACTGACCTGATGGTGGTTACCGGCGATTCCACTTCCCTTCAAGTGCTTGAAAGTGCCAATGTAAAACGCACAGACCTGATCATTTCAGTTGTACACAATGAGCAAATCAACATACTGACCTGCATTTTGGGGAAAAAGTTAGGGGCTAAACGCAGCATTGCACGTATTCAGAATGCCGAGTACCTG
>JACZJK010000006.1 GCA_014860575.1 Bacteroidales bacterium | reverse complement strand
GATAAACCCCAGCGCATAACACATGGTATAGTGCATGCGGGTTTCAGTGGTTTGCGAAGGTTCGTGACTCGTAAAAAAGGTCGGTGTAAACTGATAGGAAATCACCTCGTACTCCCGCACGACACCATACCATCAAACGTTACCGCCAAGTGTAAGTGACAGACAACGACATAGAAAAATTGAAAAGTAAACTATTGTGAAAGGACAGAAAAACGAAATATTGAAAAGACCAGAAAGCCGACACTCAAGCCAACCTGATGTTTCTTATTTTTTTGCCACCGCACATTTTTTAAAACAATTGCCTACCCACATTGCACACATTGCCAAAGCCACACAAGCCTATGCTACAACCAATGCTTTGTCAAAGAGTGCAATCTTGCTGACACACGAGAAAAAACTAACTTTGTTAATTATAAATACCTTTATATGAGCTTAGAAAAAGGGATAAACGAAAGAAGAACCAACGACAGAAAAGTTGAAACCCAGCAATGGTTTCAAAAACTTATTCAACTAGACGAGTACGTTGGAGAGTTGTATTCAATAAATTATGAAACAGCAAGAGTAATAATCCATGACAGTGAAAGAAAGAAAGTCGGTGGAATACCAAGTTTAAGCTTTCTTATCGCTACAAGAGTTGACCCTGCCCACTCGTCAGACATTGACTTCAAATCAGAAGATGCATCTTTTATTTTATTAAGAGTAATGGATAGCGCACCACTTCCACAGGACAAAGAAGCAGAAAGAATAAGAGTTGAAACTGCACAAAGAGTCAGTGGTGAAACTGAAAAACATTGGGACAGTGATGGAGCAATGGATGCAAAAACTCGTGTTTTGTTGGGTTATGCAGGTGTGCAATGTAGAATTATTGGAACATTTTATCTTGAAGAAAATTTAAGCAATTCTGAATCACCCTTATCATTAAAATTTGGTAGTGACATTTCCAACTATTACCCAAACAGAGGATTAAAGGTATTCAAGCCAAATTCATTAGCCCTTGAAGAAACAGTTAATTATTGTGACCCTATAAACAAAGAAGACCAAAGAGAAAAATATGGAAATACTGAAAGAGTTAAACTTGGATTTGTTAGATATGCCTCAACTAACAGAAAATATCAGCAAATTGACGATGTTCCTGTTTATATTTACCCTTCAGACTTATTAAGCCAAAAGTCTGCTCTGTTCGGTATGACAAGAACTGGTAAGTCAAACACCACAAAGATTATTGCTAAGTCTGTATTTGAATTAAGAAGATCAAATAATGGTGAAAATAGACCTTTGCGAATTGGACAGATTATTTTTGACCCAAACGGAGAATATGCAAATGAAAATGCTCAGGACAATAACAATGCTCTAAAAAATATTTGGCAACTTATTCCCGATACAACAAGAGAAAATGAGGTTGTAACTTATGGCATAACAAGACATCCCAGCGATCCAAATAGAATTTTAATGTTGCTCAATTTTTATCTTGACGAAAATCTACAAATTGGGAAGGAAATTATTGATAGCATAATGGCTGATGATTCATCAATATATATCAAGAATTTTGTTCAAGTAAGCTTTGAACAGCCTGATCCTGACGATCGAAGTGCACTAACAAGATTTAATAGGAGAATATTAGCCTACCGTTCAGTTTTAGCAAGAGCTGGATTTCATGTACCTACTAATATTAGAGCTTCAACTCGAAACCTTTTCAATAGAGACTTAATTCAGGCTATGCAAAACAGTCAAAGCAATAATGCACCTGACTATCAATCAGCTGCACAAGTATTTTCAAATCCAAATCCAACTTGGTCGCAACTTGCAAATGCATTCGAAAACTTAGATAAGTTTATTAGAGATAATTCAAGTGGTTACAGGGCTTTTGAAATGGCTTATGTCAATAGACCAAACGGTTCAGGTGAAAGTTGGGCTGATGAAGACTTAAAGAAAATTTTGGGAATTTTCCAATACCCAAACGGAACCAGAAAAATAGGAAAAGCTGCAGAACAACATAGTGCTGACACTTCTAATGATTATGCTCAAGATATTTACAATCACATAATCCAGGGTAAGCTTGTTATTGTTGATCAATCAAGCGGTGAACCTGAGTTAAACAAATCTTCAGCAAATCGTATCATGACTAAAATATTTAGGGAAAATCAAAGACAATTTATACAAGGTGCAACCATTATTCCTGAGATTCTTGTTTATATTGAAGAAGCACATAATATTCTACCCGCAGGAACTGATTTAGATTTAACAGACATTTGGGTAAGAACCGCAAAGGAAGGGGCTAAGTATAGAATAGGAATGGTATATGCAACACAGGAAGTTAGCAGTATTCAAAGAAATATTTTACGTAATACATCTAACTGGTTCATTGCGCATTTAAATAATACTGATGAAACAAAGGAGTTATGTAAATATTATGATTTTGCCGACTTTGAACCTTCTATCAGACGAGCACAAGATAAAGGATTTTTAAGAGTCAAAACCCTAAGTAATCCATTTGTTATTCCAGTTCAAGTTGATAAATTTCAAATCGGATAGTTATGGGATTTGAAGGAGAATTTGCCAGTTATGAACCGCTTAGACGCATTCTAGATAGTGCGAAGGTTCAAGCCTTACAAGAACGGATGCGTATAAGGAAAATTGAAGATGTCGATAATAATATTGACGGCTTAATCACAAGAAAATGTGACTTGACTCAATCAAACTTTCAACCAGACTTAGTGCTTGCAGTTGATGGGAGTAACTTGGCTGCAAAAGCTGTAAATGGTTACCCCGGTGCAGAATTTGGCTATATTACAATTGCCTCTGTTTTAATTGATTTAAAACTTGTTAGGGAATTAGAAAAAAATGAATTCATAAGTCCAAAAAGATTTAGAGATACTGAAAAAGCTTCAACAATTGACAGCGTTTTCCCTGGATGCAATGTTATTCTTGACAATGAAAAAAACGCGAAGTCATCTTTAAGAAGAGCATTGTTTGAAGAATTGAAAAATAATTCTATCTTTTCAAATGGTGAATCTTTATTAGAAACATACGAACATCTTTTTAGAATAAAAAGAGAAAGGTTTCCTGAACGCAATTTGCCTAAAAGTCCAATTGAAAGTATTTATGAAGATATGACCTATGGCTATGGTGAATATGTTTGTCCACATTCAGGCGAAACATTATTTTCAACTGATGCACTTCGTTTACATGAACTAATGAATGATGGTGGCAGCAATGGTGAAATGTTTGGTCAAATAATGTCAACACTCGAAAAACTTTGGTTAATACACATTTTAAGAGCATTTGAAAAGAAAAGTTGGTTAGCTACGTTACGCAGAGTAGCGTTCATAATGGATGGTCCTTTGGCCGTTTTTAGCACATCTTCTTGGTTGACAAAAGTAATTGAGGTTGAATTAAAAAGAATTAATGATCTACAAAAGCAAACCAATGGTGAAGACTTGCTAATAATCGGCATTGAAAAATCTGGTACATTTTACAACCATTTTATTGAAATTGATACTACCAAAGACGGCATTACTGATAAATTCCCGACACAATCGGCATTGCTTTTATGCGATAGTTATATAAAAGAGAACATTATTTTTTCAGATAGCACAAAACCTTATGGTCAAGACACTTATTTTGGGAGAAAGTTTTTTTACAAAGCAGCATCTGGACAAAAAATTGTACCTGTAATTGCCTGGTTTAGCGATATTCAAAAAAATCTTTCAACTGCAAATCCTGACCAATTTACGAGATTAGCTGATGTAATGAGCCTGTTGGATCAACTTGTCTCAAGCAGACATCCTAATTCTGTTTCTCCGTTAATATCTGCGCATGCGGAGGCAGCTATTCCGTTAAATTTGGGAAAAAAGATTTTCGAAGATATTGCAAGAGAAATAAGAGAAAAATCAAATGCATGATTGAAATTGAAAAAATATTGAAAGGTTTTCATACAGCTGAAGCAAGGTGGGCTAGGTTTGGCCCCTATTATGCGATGTTTCCTCTTGAATTTGCATTTGATGTCGTATCAAAATATTCAAAACAAGGTGATTATATTATTGATCCTTTTGCTGGAAGATGCAGCAGCATATACGCTGGCGGAGTTCTTGGAAGAAATAGCTTAGGTATTGAAATAAATCCTGTTGGTTGGTTGTATGGCAAAGTAAAACTGAAACCTGCAGACAAAGAAAATGTCATTAGCAGATTACTTGAGATATACAACAAGCGAAACTACTATAATCATTTACTAGATCGCATGCCTGAATTTTTCAGAATATGTTATTGTGATGAAGTATTAAAATTCTTATTGGCTGCACGTAATCATCTTGACTGGAAACAAAACAATATTGATGCAACTTTAATGTCAATTCTTTTGATTTATTTACATGCGAAACTTGGAGAAGGCTTATCCAACCAAATGAGAATGACAAAATCAATGGGAATGAATTACTCCATTGAATGGTGGAAGAAGCACAATATGACTAATCCGCCTAATATAAACCCCGCTGAGTTTATTCTTAAGAAAATTGAATGGCGTTATCAGAAGGGAAAACCTGAAATAAATGAGAGTGCAGTCGTTTTTGGAGATAGTTCTACTGAATTAAAAAAGATAGTCGAAAGAGCACTTAATAATGATATTAGGTTCTCACTCCTTTTTACTTCGCCTCCATATTACTCAATTACAGACTATCATGCAGATCAATGGTTAAGATTATGGCTATTAGGAGGTGCTGAAAACCCACAATCATTAAGGGATAAACACAAAGGGAGGTTCATAAATAAACAAGAGTACTATAATTTATTAGATACGGTTTTTGGATTAAGTTCTCAGATTATGGAGAGGAAAAGTACTGTTTATGTAAGAACAGATAAACGTGAATTTACTTTCAAAACAACATTGGAGATTTTAACCAAGCATTTTCCAAAACATAACATTCAGATCATTGACAAACCTTTGAAAGACGATACTAAAACACAAACTAAACTTTATGGTGACAAATCTCTTAAACCAGGTGAAGTTGACTTGATTTTGACAAAATGAAATTGATTATTAATGATTGCTGTATATTATTTGAGATATGATTTTTATAGTCCATTTTTAAAACTAAAATTATGCATCTAATAGATTGGCTTGTAATAAGCGTTTACATTGGGTTTCTTATACTCTTTGCCCTAAAATCAAAAATCCCAGCAATGTCAATGAAAATTTTTGCTATTAATAGGCAAAATACTACTGGTATTCTTGTTTTTGCAACATTAGCTGCATCATTCTTGGGACCGGGATTTACATTCGGCTTATCAGAACAAGGCTTTAATTCCGGTTTACTTTTCTTTTTTGTTTATTTGGGTTTTACTTTGCAGACCATTCTTATAGGGATATTTGTAGCGCCAAAACTCAGAAAATATAAGGCGGCCTATACTGTTGGTGATATTGTAGGTTTCCACTATGGTAAAGCTGCAAGATTATTTACTGGTTTAATTTCAATGCTATATTGTGCAGGTATTGTTGGTATTGTTGGTCAAGTGTCTGGTTTGTTGTTGCAAAGTACCTTAAATATTCAATACGAATGGGGAGTTATTTTAACAACCTTAGTTGTTGTGTTGTATGCTTTAGGTGGGATGAGAACTATTCTCTTTACAGATTTCTTTCAATTTCTAATGTTGGCTTTACCAATCTCCATTTTTAGCATTATTCTTTATTTCAAAGTCCCTGATATTTCTATAATCGCAGCAAATCTTCCAGTGAGCTTCAATAATCCCTTTAATTCTGTTTCAGGAATTGAATTTATAGGATTATTTGCTGGTTTTTTTCTTGGTGAAACACTAGTCCCACCCTACACAACACGCGCATTTGTTTCAAAAGATTCAAAAAGTGCTGGAAGCGGATTTTACCTGGCTGGAGTTTTTAGTTTACTATGGTTTGCCATGGTTGTTTCTATCGGAATCATTGCCCGGGCTTTATTTCCAGAAATAAATGCAAGTGATTCCTTCTTAACAATGGCTAATAATTATTTACCTGTTGGCCTATTAGGTTTTCTAATGGTTGCTATAATAAGCATTGTAATGTCAACACAGGACACATATTTGCAATCGGCAGCTGTGTCCTTTGTCAGAGATATTATACAAACTTTGAAAAAGGAAGCTAGTGAACAAGAAATGCTGCTTTACACTAGAATTACAACTTTCCTAATTGGAGTGCTCGGTGTTATATTTGCTATAAATGCACAGGGTATAATAAAGGCATTATTATTAAACTATACTTTCTGGGCACCAACAATTGTACTCCCATTAATATTGGCGATATTAATTCCAAACAAGGTAAAGCCTCTTGCTGGTTTAGTTTCAATATTAACTGGAGGTATTTCTGTTGCATTATGGGAATGGGTATTTCACAGTCCGTTTGGCATTAGTTCATTAATTGTAGGCGTAATTATGAATCAGGTTGGATTCTGGTTAATACAATTATTAGTAAAATCAGAAAGTACTGGTGCATTTTTACAAAAAAGTTCAGGCTGTACAGGTATTACATCAAAAATTTAAAACAATGATAGAGTATTTTTTAATTGCCTCAGTTACAATTGTTCCATTTATTGGGATAATTCTGTCAGTTTTTGTGGTTAAACATATTTTAGACTTATTTACAAAACCAGAAATAGAAAGTACTGATGAATAAGTTTCATTGTTCTCATCATCGATTGTCTATGAATATTGAAGAGATTATAACTTTCAATAAAGTAATCATTAACTGTGGGCATTTTCTTGTTATTTCTGACAATACAACTGATAAGTCAGTGTATACAAGTATTCTTAATTTTGATGTTCCTGGTGAAAAAAAGGAACAAATATTCAAAGAATTTGGAGAATTCTCTTTTGGAACATTTGAATTAGGCGTTGAACTTCTTAACTCACTATCTTTTCGCCTATTTGATTGCAAATTAACAATACTAGTTAATGACTGGCAAAGAATAGAAAAAGATATACATAGGGATGAATCGAATCCCAATAAGTTTCGTAATCAATTTTTTAAAAGTTTTATCGATCCTCCTCAACCATACACTGAATTAATTCAGAAGTTCAACTTAACTGAATCAATATGGTTTGGAGATAATATTGAAGATTATTTCTTCTTCAGGGAAACAAGGTTAAGAGACAGATTTAAAAGAAATATTAAAAAATTATCTAAAGAACATTTATTTGCACTCGATGATCAAATGTGTTTAACTAGTTGCAGTGAATTTAATAAAAACATAGAGTCAAATACATATTATCATTATTCAAAAGAATTTGGGACAAGTAAATTAGCAGAAAGGGGTAAAGTTGGATGTGCAGGTGAAATTACTCAGTTAATATTCGAAATCAATCAAAAGCAACACGAAACAACTCTTATAAATATTCTCCCTAATTCATGTTCACAATCGGTCATATTAGGTTCCAAAATCGCTTTTGATTTCATTTCATCTCTTGAAATGCAAGTTATTAATGTTTTCCCGAATGAAAATAGTATAAAAGACAGTTCATTCATTATTATAAATCACGAAAATGAGCTTCATACAGTTTGATAGAAAGATAAATAAGCTAATGCTAGTTTTCCCTCCAACTACTTTAAATGGAGTAGGGATGGAAGATAGTTTTCCACCCAATGGTCTTTTATCAATCGCTAATTATTTAAATGAGAATAAACCTGAAATTGAAATAAGAGTTGTTGATGGATCTGTAACTCCTTTTGATAAAATTGTTAATAACATCAAAGATTTTTGTCCTGATATTGTTGGATTTAGCATTTTACTTGGAAATTATTCAAATGCTAAAAAACTATTGAAAGTTGCAAAAGATGTCGAAGCAATTACAGTAGTTGGAAATCATCATGCAAAATATCTCTTTAACTTGGTTCAGGATAATCCAACTTTTGATATTCCGCATCTGGATTATATTATTGAAGGGAAAAGAGGTGAGTACTCACTTTTATCCTTAATAAATGCCATTGAAAATAACTTCTCCTTAGAAAATATCGAATCATTAGCATATAAATCAGAAAAATATTTCAGAACCAATAGTGTACGGAAAAAGTATCCAAAAATTAAAAATAGGACTTTCCCGAGTTTTAAGTTCATAGATGATTTTTCACCATATTTTGAATCCTATTCAAAAATATTCAGGAACTTCCATGAAAAACCAGATGAATTAAAGCAAATCAATATCAACTATATTGAAGGGTGCCGACAAGGTTGCTCGGAACCGTGTATCTATTGCTGCCTTAAGGATCATAAAATAGATTTTCTTTCTCCAGCCGACTACTGGAAAAATATTCAGGATCGAATTGAACTTGGATTTAACTATTTTTTTGAAACATGTAATAGTCTCTCCTCTTTACAATTTAGCAAATACAATGGATCAAACTATTTAGAAAGTTTGGCTAACTCAATTCCAAGTTCAATTGCTGGCAAATTTAATATGATGGTTTATGCAAGAGCTGATGAAATTAATACTTCAACAATTAATGCATTCAAGAAAATAGGTGTGCATCGTGTAATATTTGGTTTTGATTCGGGAGATGATATTGTGTTAAAAAATGGCATACACAAAAAAGACATTTTATCGAACTCAAACATTAATGCGGCTCGCATACTTAATTCAGAAGGAATACAAATTTATGCATGTTATGTGCCAGGCAGTGAGTCTGAATCTAACGACAGTTTAAAAAGAACATACGAACAAATTCAGAAACTTTTAGAATTAAGGAACACAAGCGTTATTGAATTTACATCACTTGCTCCTATGCCTGGTAGTTCTGCATGGAAATCTATTTCCACAAGTTATATAGATAAATATGGTCTTTCAGATGAAATTGACATCCAACATCTTGCACAAAAATGGATCGAAGAAAAAGCTCCAAATATTACATGGGATATGGTTCAAGAATACAAAGAAAATATTAGGATAATTACTATTTCTAAAAACAAAATTTTTGGTGGGTATTATTAAAATCTTTTTAACATGAAATTAGATAAATTTGATTATTGGTTCATATTTGTATCAATCGTAACATCAATTTTAATTGGTGTTTATTCAAAATTTGACCTGTATTTTGCAAATAATGATGCTATCATTATGGCAAAAGGTTGGTATCAATTTTTAAAGCATATTTTTATTGCTATTCCAATAGGCGGGTGTTTAGCATTTTTAATAATATATATAAAAAAAATTGTAATAGGTCAATCTTCAATATTAAAGACAATTACTGAAGCAAAAATAAAACTCGAAGAAACTAAGAATGAGTTTGTTAAAAATATTGAAGTATTGCATAATGTTATAATTAATGACCAGAAAGAAGCAATATCAACTTTTTTTCAAAATAAACCTTTCAACTATTTTTTAGAAACGAATAATCATACAGGTGTTATTGGTTCATTAATTGAAATAAGTTTGAAGACAGGTTTTAATAAATTAACAGGTATATCCAGTACCAAATATTTAGAATTAATACAGGAAGCAATTAAAAACACAAAATCATTTTGTGGAGTTAACATTTATTCAATTCGATGGTTCATCAATGGGAATGGCGTTGTTCCTAAAAAGGATGTAGATTTGTTCAATAAGTACTTTATGGATAATCGAAATACCATTTCACCAAAAAGAAGAATCTTTGTTTTGTCGAATTCAAATGGTGAAATTCAAAAAATGGAAAGTGACTTGAAAGATTCTAAACTTCTTGATCAGTTTTTTGATATCTCATCAGGTATACAAACTTTTTGGATAAGTGAAGAAGAATTAATAAAAGAAATGGAAAAGCATCCTGAATTCAATTCCATAAAAACTCCTGTTTTTGACTTTGGAATATATGACAATTTGATAATAAAATATAATTATTCTTCAAATGAACTAGATTACAAGAAAATAACCGAGTCTGACGATGAAATGACTATTTATAAATTTTTCGAGCAATGCATCAGCGTATATAAAAAATTTGATCCTTTTAAGCCAATATTTCTTTTTGAAGATAAAAACTCATGTTTTTACGATTACAGAGACCCAGCTATGCAGGACTTTGAACAGTTCTATAATTCTAACGAATGGACAGACAGAATTGTAGATACTAGATTTATTGAAAGATTTATTCATTAATCTATTTAGGCATATCCTATTTGCAAGCACATTGCCAAAGCCCCACAAGCCATCGCTACAGCCGAAGCTTTGCCAAAGAGCTTGCAAAGCCAACGCACGGAGAAAAATTGTTTTAAAAAATTTGCCGTCACTTAATAAATAAAAAACGCTTACACACTAGCCGACAGTAAAGAAAGAAATTAAAAATAACAATGATACGGAAACTGAATAATGACAATGGTTTACAAAACTGGAAGACAGAACACCAGGCGGTAACAAAGGCTAAAATCAAGCGGGCAGACAGTGCCAATTTGAAAGGTATTGCAACTAATAAACTTTATCGCAACCTGACAGTTAAGTGCTCCGAAATGCCCGCCAGCTTTTAGCCTCAACCGTTAGCGGCAACCTTATGAAAACACTGATTAATAATTAAATAAAGAATGAAATCAATATCACCGAACATTTTTGTAAAAGACATTAACGAGACTATTGACTTTTACAAACAATTAGGATTTAGTTTGACAACTACAGTTCCTGAAGAAGGAGACCTCATTTTTGCATTGATGACTTGCGGAAACGTAAAATTTATGTTTCAAACTTTTGAGAGTTTGGGCGATGAATTAACAACCATATCAAGACAAAATGGAGGCTCATTGTTGTTATATATTCAAACCAATGATATTACGAAGTTCTTTGACCAAATTAAAGACAAAGTAAAAGTTATCAAAGAACTTGAAAAAACGTTTTACGGTGCAACTGAGTTTTCTATTGAAGATAATAATGGCTATTTGCTGACTTTTGCCGAAGATGAAAAATAAGACAAATATTAAGTTGCCTCTTACGGATAGTGAAAAAGCAAATTTGAGAAAGAATAAAATCAAAATTGCAAACATTCTCGACTTCGCGACCGACGAATTGGAAGTATTACTCAACGCTTCAACCAAACGAGTAAAAGAAATATTTGCTTTGGCAGAGTTTCAAACAGTTCCGTCAATCGGGATAAAATTTGCCGAAGACCTTGTATTTTTAGGCTATTATTCACTTGCAGAGTTAAAAAATAAGGACGGAGCTAAACTGCTAGACGAATTTGAACGAAAAAAAGGTTATTGGATAGACCCGTGCGTTGAAGACCAATTCAGATTGGTAGCAAACTTTGCAAACACAAATGAAACGACAAAAATGTGGTGGGACTTTACCGAAGAACGGAAAAAATACCGTATTGAAAATGGCTATCCAGCCAACAGACCTGAAAAATCATGGCATGAAACATTAGGATACGAACGGAAAGATAAAAAAGGCAGCCGCTAACACACAATATAGCCAATTAGGGTTCCAGTGGTATGCGAAGGTTTGTAGCCCGCTTCAACTTTTCGTGTACCTTGACAGGAAATCGCCCGTAATCCCTCAATGGCCATATTGTCAACCGTTATGCGCAAGGGTAACAAAGACACAGACACACAGGAAAATATAAAACTATGAAATTTGATAAATACAATAGAACGGCAAGAATTTACCCATCAATTATAATCTTGATTCCTTTTCTGATTTTTACAATCTATTGTGATA